>JADJBB010000003.1 GCA_016703965.1 Acidobacteriota bacterium | reverse complement strand
CCTTCCAAAACCGTTACGCGAAAGCTCACCATCGCCAAAGCTCGTGCTTATATGATCCGCGACGAGCAGGGAAGGCCTTGTCGACGTAAGGGCAGATCACCCGAAAGGCGATCGAACGAACACAGTCGGCGAGGATCATCTTCCTCGATGAACTCGAAACGGGTCGCCGTCGTGAAGTCGGGCGGCAATCCGTTGCGTCTCGCGTGAAGGCGTCCAACGCGATCTGCCTATCGTTCGAAGGTACGAACGTCAACACAAACACGGCATGGTCGGCGCACCGACCATATTTTGTTCATCGCCGCAGGGGCGTTTCACGTTTCAAAACCATCTGATCTGATCCCTGAACTTCAGGGCCGTTTCCCGATCCGTGTCGAACTTGAATCGCTAACGATCGACGATCTTAAGCGGATTCTCGTGCAGCCGAAGAACTCGCTCATCAAGCAATATCAGGCACTGCTCGAAACTGAAGGAATTACTTTAACTTTTACTGAAGATTCCATTGACCGGCTCGCCGAAATGGCTGAGGAGATCAATAAAACCACCGAAAACATTGGAGCACGCAGACTGCATACGCTGGTTGAGAAGTTACTCGAAGAGATCAGCTTCCTCGGCAGCGAGCTTGAAGAAAAAGATCAGATCATCGATGCCGAGTATGTAGATGACCGCTTGAACAGCCTGATCGAAGACCGCGATCTGCGGCAATATATTTTGTAGATCGAAGAAATTTAGCCACAGAGATCACAGAGATTAACGGCCGGAAAACCCTGGGAATGATGAACGAACCCGCAGTATTTGCCTCTAACAATAAAAAGCCTTTCTCTGTGCCCTCTGCGGCTAAATTCTTCTTAGTTCTGTGTCTCGCGATCTCGCTTTCAGTCGCCTGCGGTAAACGCGGAGCACCGGAGCCGCCGAAGGAACGCGTTCTGCAGCGTGTTGAGATCTCAGGTTATCAGCGTGGCAGTCAGGTCATTCTGTCCTGGCAGATGCCTGTTCGCAACGCCGTGAAGGGAAATACTCTCAATATCAGCCGTGCTGACATCTACCGCCTCGCCGAGGCCGTCAGAATGCTCCGCTTCAATTGTCGGAGGAAGAGTTTGCAAATCGAAGCACGCTGATCGCCGCGTTAGAGATCAAGGATACGGATTTTGGCTTGAAAACACTCACTTATCGCGACACGCTTCAGTTCGCCGGCCAGCCTGCACGGCTACGATACGCGATCAGATTTGTTAATGCTTCCGGCCAAAAGGCGGGATTTTCGAATTCTCTTCTCATCGAGCCTACTGCAAAGGTCGCAGCAGCACCGACTGCTCTATCGGCTATACCAACCCAGGACGCGATCCAGCTAAAATGGCAGGCTCCCTCGGCAAACGTCGATGGTTCGGTACCTGTAAGCCTGCTCGGATATTTTGTGTTCAGGTCCAATTCGGACAAAGAGATGGGCAAACCTCTCAATAAAACTCCGGTCACGGAAACTGCCTTCAACGACGAGTTTTTTGAGTTTGGAAAGGAATATTACTATTTCGTTCGTGCCGTCTCGGTCGGAACGCAGGCCGAACCGGTCGAAAGCGGCGAATCGAACATTCTGAAATTCAAAGCGATCGACACCTTCGCTCCAACACCGCCATCAGCGATCACGCTTGCTGCGTCACCGACAACTATTTCGATCTTTTTTGCCGTAAACCCCGAGAAAGATGTGGTCGGGTACCGCATCTATCGCTCGACCGATAAAGATCTGGATAAAGTAAAATGGCAGCTTTTAACGACTGAATTACTGAAAACAAACACCTTCCAAGACACGAAGGTCGAAAGCGGGAAGATCTATTATTACTATCTGACGGCAACGGATAATTCGGCAACGTAAGCGAAATGTCGGAAGTTGTCTCGGAAACGGTTCCATAAAACTAAATCTCGCTCGAACAAATATGAAGATCGCAATTGAGAAAACATTCGCCCCGTCCAAGATCGTCTGCGTGGGGCGCAACTACGCAGAACACGCTGCGGAATTGGGGAATGAGGTCCCGAAAGAGCCAATGCTATTCCTGAAAGCTCCTTCAGCGGTGGTATTTGACGGCGATGAAATTATCATTCCGCCAGTCAGATCAAGTTGAACATGAAGGTGAACTTGCAGTGGTTATCTCAAAGCACTGTAAAGACTTAAGTGATGATGCTAATGTAGAAGATTACATACTGGGCTTCACCTGTCTGAACGACGTTACCGCCCGCGATCTGCAGCGAAAGGATGGTCAGTTCGCACGTGCTAAATCATTCGACACGTTCTGCCCGATCGGCCCGCATATCGAACCGGAGCTTGATGTTTCGGACCTGCGAGTTCTGGTGCGGGTTAACGGAGTCTTAAAACAGGACAGGCGGACCTCGCAAATGGTCTTCCCCGTCGACTTTCTGGTACGATATATCTCAAACATGATGACGCTTAACCCTGGCGACGTGATCGCGACCGGAACTCCGTCGGGAGTCTCAAAAATGAACCCCGGTGACGTTTGCGAGGTCGAGATCGAGGGTATAGGCACTTTAACAAACACAGTTAGATAGTTTCGTTAAGCAAAAACGCGAATCAGCGAAACCAACGAACAGCGATCCACCATCAACACGAAACCAATGAAATTCTTTATAGACACAGCAAATTTAGACGAGATCAAAGAGGCGAATGAGCTTGGTTTGATCGACGGCGTTACGACGAATCCAGGCCTGGTCGCGAAAGAGGGCGACGTTGACTTTAAGGAACACATTGCCAAGATCTGTGCCCTCGTAAAAGGTGATGTTTCCGCCGAAGTAACTGCTCTCGACACCGCCGGAATGCTCGCGGAAGGCCGCGAACTGGCCAAGATCGCTTCGAATGTCGTCATCAAGGTGCCTCTTACACTTGATGGCTTGAAAGCGTGCCGCACCTTCCGGGCAGAAGGCACCAAGGTAAACGTGACCCTCTGCTTCTCTGCTGCCCAGGCCCTGCTTGCAGCTAAAGCCGGAGCATCTTACATCTCACCGTTTATAGGACGGCTCGATGATATCGGTCAGAACGGGATGCAGTTGATCGAAGAAATTGTCCAGATCTATGCAAATTATCAGTTCGATACTGAGGTCTTGGCCGCGTCGATCCGGCATCCGATGCATATCGTGGATTGCGCTTTAGCCGGAGCCGACGTTGCAACGATACCATTCAAGGTCATCACGCAGCTCGTCAAGCATCCGCTGACAGATAAGGGCCTCGAGGGCTTCCTGTCTGACTGGAAGAAGAGCGGACGAAGCTAGGCCGTAAAGTTAATAACTGAAAGTTAGAAGTTAACAGAAAAGACCGGAGGAACTTCCCGCCGGTCTTTTGATTTCAGCGTAAATCATTATCAGACGCATGAGTCGATGAGAAGAGTTCTCAGCTCGGAATGAAGTCCCGCGGAATCAGGATCTCGCTGGATCGCGATCTGATATTTCGCCTTAAAATACTCATCGTGTTCCTTCATTTCGACCAGTTCGGTTACCTTCACGAGGTTAGCCTCGATCATCCCCACCTCAATCCCGTCCTTCTGGGCGAACAGCTCGTCGATCTCGACTATAAGCATTGAGAATTTCCCGCAGCCATGAGAAGTCCTCGTCCTCGAGCAGCAGGCTTAAGAATTGTGTCGGCTTAAGCGGCCCGTGGATTCCTTCATACAATTCCCGTTCGCGATCGAGCATCGATTTATGCAGCTTAAGCAGCAAATTGCGTGCATTTTTGAGCTTTTCTTTGTTTTCCATAAAATATACTTAGCCTGCTTTCATTATATACCATTCCGTGCTAACTTTTACTTATTAGCACGCTAATCATTTATCATTAGCCTGCTAATTATTTTTACATAGCACGCTAACATTCTTTTGTTAGACTGCTAACGGCTTTTCGTTAGGCCGCTAATTCCCGCTTAAACTATTGTAAATAGAGGTGCTTATCATGCCAGAGGCGATCATTTTCGAGGAAACCGTCAGCTACCATTTAGCCAAGGTCGCGACCGCATTCCGTAACAGCATCGAGCAGCATATGGCTGAGTGCCGACCTTCACAGCGGCCAGGTTTTTTGTAATGATCGAATTGTGGCGCCAGGACGGCATGAAACAGATCGAACTCGCAGAGCAGTTGAACGTAAAAGCTCCAACGCTTAGCAACATGATCCGCGGCTTGGAAAAAATAAATCTGGTTCGTACCAAAAAACATTCTAAGGACGGCCGGGCGATGACCGTACACCTTACCGCCCGCGGTAAGACGATCCGCGAAGATGTAGAAAAAAGTTGGATAGAAGTCGAAGCTGAATGCGTCGCGGGCCTTTCGGTGAGCGATCGCTTCGTACTATTTGAGGTATTAAAAAAGCTTCGCGGAACGTACACCGGCCAAAAAGTCGAAGAGGAAGATTAACATGGGTGTAAGATATAGGTGATAGCTTTTACATAGAGCTAATAGCTCAGGAGGCATTCCATGAAAGTAATCATAGCCACAGACGGCACAAAATACGGCGACGCGGCTGGCGAGATGGCCGCTAAATTTAACCTCGGCGAAGGCGATTCGGTCACAGTGATCAGCGTTGTTGATATGGCAGTACCGCTGGTCACCGATATCTACGGCGGTTATTTACCTGATACGAGCGAACTCGAAAAATATGCAAAGGACAACGCAGCCGCGGTTGTCGAGACCACTAAAACGAAACTCGCGGCGGCTTTTGATGGCAAAAAGGTCGATATTTCCGGCGAGGTTCTGTTCGGATCGCCGGGAAGCCGTATCGTTGAGACCGCTGAGCAGATCGGTGCTGACCTTATAATCATTGGCTCGCACGGCTACAGGCGATGGGAGCGCATCCTGCTTGGGTCAGTTTCTAGTTCGGTGGTTCATCACGCGCCTTGTTCGGTCCTGGTTGTTAGACTGCCTGCCGAATGAGCCTGAAAGCCGCTCAGCAGGTCACCATAAATTCACGCAAATTCGACGGCACGATCCGGCGAAGTTGGAACTGTGAGCTGATCGAGGCTGACGCGGATTCCCTTGTTTTCGTCGGGGTATTCGATATTGACGTGTCGCATCCCGACCTTGGCGAGATCAGCCGCGGAACTATTTCCTACGAATATTACTGGCTCGATCGCTGGTATAACATCTTTTGCTTCCACGAACCCGACGGCTCGTTTCGCAATTATTACTGCAATATCAACATGCCGCCCGCTTTTGCCGGCTCCGTTCTCGATTATGTCGATCTCGATATCGACGTTGTCGTCTGGCCGGACGGCGGTTTTCAAATTCTCGACGAAGCCGAATATGAGCAGCACGCCGTTCAATATTCCTATCCCGAAGCCGTAAGAAATAACGCTGCTTCGGCACTCGCTGAGGTACTCGATCTGATCCGCTCTCAACAGCTCCCGACACCACCCGAAATAGTGCAACAAAAACGGCTCTAAGTTGTGTTATCTTCAGTTATCTCAAAAACCCCAAATTCCAGGAGAATCTCAATGAGAAAGTCGGCTTTATTCGTTTTTGCTTTCCTGTTTTCGAGTTCGATCGCCGTTTCTGGCCAAGTTACAGGTTCAGGTCAGCCCGCGGCTCCTATCGGCGATCCAATAGCATCCATCGCGACTGATCTGCGAAGAATGTCCACGTCGGTTCAAACGCTGAATGAACGGTTGCAAAACTTTGTCGATAAATTTGAAAAACTTGGCGGGCTAAGCTTCACGGAAAAGCAGCTCGAATTGGTGCTTGGAATGGAATTGCTAGTCCGCGCGGAGCAGCTGATCGCAACCCATCAAAAAACGCAGATCGAACTTACAGAAAGCTGAACGAAACACGGGGGAAAGTTGGCCCAGGTCGATGTCGACCTCAGGCCGCGAACGATCGACCGCAGTGTTGCATTAGTTGGAACTACGGAAACCGAAGAGCTGCGTGATAACCGCCGGCAAAAACTCTCCGCCGAACGGCAAAGCCTAAGCCAACTGATGTCACAGATCCAGGATGGCCTGACGGAAAATAATGAAAGCTTCGAACGGCTACGATTCTCGCGAATAACCTCAGACGGCAATATCTGCCGATGATCGACCGCGAAATGTTCCGCCAGTAAGAACGATTAGTGCGGCTGGATGCGGAGCATGTAACTGCAAATATTTAACGGAACGCCGACATTCACCGTTACGCGTTGGCCCGCCGGTAGCTCGTAGTTATTTATCGCTGCCGGATTTTTCCCTTCGTTTACAGCCCAAAAATTCCCTGCTCCGTCGGTTACCAGCATCAGGTGCCGGCGGCTGATCTCGACATCACCGACGAGCGGAATATCAACCGGCTTTGATTTCGAACCGCGGCCGATCGCGATCTCTTTCTGATAGATAGGCACAACGTTTTTGCCTGACGCCGCCTCGCCAGATCTCCAGCTTGTAAAGCTCGACCGCACGCGATTTCACGGCGGTCATATCCTCCGGGCTCGTCGGTCTGCAGCGGAACGGCCTGCTGAATGGGTGCATTCTGAAACGTCGCCGGCGGCGGAGCCTGATACGGCGGGGGCTGAAATCCCGTTGCCGGAGCGAAATTCAGGATGGTCTGCGATATCGGAGCGTTTTGAGTTGGTTCTAACGCCGGAATTCCCTTCGGCCTGACCAGAACTCCCGTCTTGTTGCCGCTCGAATCTTCCCAGCTATGCTGCACACGGATCTCACCTTTTTCGAGCGTACCGTCGATGCGCAGCTCGATGACGAACGAACGAGTTTCCAGTTTCTTCTTGCCCGCTATCTCTTTCGCCCGTTCGGCGAGAATATGGTAAAGCCCTTGTACCAGGCCTTTTCGTTTGGCTCCCTGCCATTCTTTGTCATCGTCGCTGCTGAGAAAAATGGCGTATTCGCTCGGGATGATGGTCGTACCCTGCGGCAGCGGGACCATCTCGTTCTGCATTACGGATTCGACCTCGCGGGCGATCTTGACGATGAATGCCTCGGCCTTAGAACGCGGCTTGACCTGCGCGTCTCGAGCGGCCTGTTCCAAAACAAGCTCCGCCGTCTCACCATCGATCCAACGCCTGACTTTATCTAAAATGCTCATAAATCTTTGTTGATCGTGGATGGCAGATCGTTGACCGTTGTCAACAAGGTACCATCAACCATCAACCATCAACCATCAACCATTACCTAATCCACATCCACATACTTACCATTCAGCCATCCGCGCTTGATATTTTGCTGCGTCGGCAGGTCTCGGCCTTGTTGGACGACATCAACTTGATACCAATTATTCTGCGAATTTACAATCTTGACCTTCGAATTTTTGGTCACGAGTCCGATCGGATCATTGTCGGTGTTTGGCGATGGGCGCAGATAAATGTCCGTGCTGGCTACGCCGGTCTTAGAATTGAACGAGCTCGAAAGGCCGGGAAAAATATTGTGGCTTCGGATGTAACTCGCCGTCCCATACAAGATACCGGTGAACGCTCCAACAACCACGAGGAAAGCGGTCAACCGCCGCGCCAACCGGCGTTTCTTTTTCGCGGGCCTCGCTTCGGCAACCGTGACGGCGACATCGGGCTCCATCGCCATTGTCGCTTTCACTGCCGGCGGCGGATAAGACGGGCGGGTGTATAGCGGCTCGCGGCTCATCGACGAAGGGATATCCGCGATCGCCTCAAAGCTCGGCCGTTCCGGTGCGATCGGCGTGTAGCCGCGAAAAACGTGCGGCTGCGGCGTGTCTATCTGCGAACGCATCATCGTGCTGTATTCGCCGTCCGCCGCGATCTGGCGAATTCCGGCGAGGTCGATCCAGAGGTCTTCGACGGACTGCTGTCGCTGGGCCGGATCGGTCGCTGTTGCTCGTTTTAGCACACGAACGAGTTCATCAGCCCATTCTTCATTCGCAACAGAAGCTGGAACCGAATCAATGCTCGCATTCGCAAACGAGCGCGGAGCCTCGCCGGTCAGCATCGTGTAGATCGTTTTTCCGAGCGAATAAATATCGGCCGCTGGCGTGAGTTTTTTATCAAGTCCGTCAGTCTTCCCTGCCATCAGCGGGCTGTGTTCGGGCGGAGCGTAGATGTTCGTGCCGACTCGCGTTATCGGTGCGTCGGAAACATTCACTCGGGCAACGCCAAAATCGGCAATTTTCACCGTCGAAAGGTCGGAGGTCAGCAGCAGATTCTGCGGCTTGATGTCGCGATGGATGATCGAATTGCGATGTGCATGGCCGAGGCCCGCACAAACCTGCTCGATGTATTTCAAAGCCTGATCGAGCCCGAGCTTCTGCTTACGCAAGAGCTTTTGCATGTCGCCGCCGGCGAGGTATTCGAGAACAAGGTAATGAAAAACGGTCCCGCGCAGATCTCGGGCAGTTCCGTGGCCGATACGGCTGATGATATTCGGGTGGCGAACGCGGTCGAGGGCGATCGCTTCGTTCTGAAAGTTCTCAACGAGCGTACGTTCCAGATCGGCGTCGAGATCGTCCTGCAGAAAGACGTTGAGAGCCTTGATCACGACCGTCGAATGCGGAGACTGCGGCGAAGCCAGCGTGTCCCGCGCCAGAAAGATCTCAGCATAACTCCCACGCCCGAGCTGCTCCCGGACGTCGTATCTCTTATCGAGTCTGCAACTGTTTAGCGAAAGCTCTTTCATCGTAAAAAGGACAGCCGGGGCGGGGCAGACGTGTTCCTTAGACAGTGAATACGATATCACAAAGACAATGTTCGGTGAACAAATCGATCATTGCGAATTTCAGCCAATTCAGCTCGTTTCATCTGGCTTTATCGTGGTTCTTCGTGCAATGTAGTGGAGGATCGAAATAACCGAATGACCGAAGAACAAACTGAAATATTGAGCAAAGTCCCCGAAGTTACCTTCGTCTTTTGGATCATCAAGATCCTCGCCACGACGCTCGGCGAAACGGGCGGCGATGCGATGACGATGTCGTTTCTGGGTGAGACGACCGGCGAAGCCACGGGTTACGGATATCTGATCGGCACTGCGGTCTTCGGAGCCATATTTCTCGCCGCCGTCGCCGTACAGATCGGCGTGAAGCGGTTTCATCCATTTCTATATTGGCTGACGATCATCGCGACAACGACGGTCGGCACGACGCTCGCCGATTATGTCACGCGTTCGATCGGCATCGGTTATGCGGGCGGTTCGGCACTCTTGCTGGTTCTGCTGCTGGCGTCGCTGTTCGTTTGGTACCGAACGCTTGGTTCGGTATCGGTCAATACGGTGAGCGAGCCAAAGGTCGAGATGTTTTACTGGGTGACGATCATGTTCTCGCAGACGTTGGGAACGGCTCTCGGCGATTGGACGGCCGACGATGCGGGGCTCGATCTCGGCTACAGCGGAGCGGCGATCGTTTTCGGATCAATGCTGGTGATAATCGCGATCGCGTATTTTTGGAAGGGCATCTCACGCACATTCCTCTTTTGGGCCGCGTTCATCATCACCCGCCCGCTCGGAGCCGTCGTCGGAGATTTCCTTGACAAACCAACCGAAAACGGCGGCCTCGAACTCAGCCGCTACACCGCCTCCGCCGTTCTGCTCGGCCTGATCGTCCTCCTGATCCTCGTCTTCCCCAGCCGCCCGGCGAAGGAAGTTCATTAAGATCTCGCATACCCGCACGGCGGCAATGGCTTGCCTCGCCGGACAATTGAACAACGAAAGTTTATGATGATGTTATGCAATTGATCGCTGCCGCAATGGTCATACTTGCCGGGATCTGGTTGATCGGCTTGGCTACCGCCGCATTTGCTCGGCCGGAGAGAGTGAAGCAGTTTCTCAACGCATTTGCCAGTTCTGCATTTACACACTGCGTTGAAATTTCGATACGAATTGTCATCGGCATAGCGTTCATCCTCTATTCGCCACAGATGAAGTTTTCCGCCGTGTTCGCCGCGTTCGGCTGGTTGTTGATATTGACGAGCGCAGTTCTGCTTTTCGTTCCATGGCAGCTTCATAAACGATTTGCCGAGCGGTCATTGCCATTGGCGACCAAATACATGTCGCTCTTTGGTTTACTTTCATATTGCGGCGGCTTGATGATCCTCTATTCATTCTTTGTCGGCACCGAAACTCCGTAACAGATCCCAGGATCGTCCAGCCGCTTGTCTCCGTATCCCAAAAGCAAAACTAATTCAACGCTCAAAGATCAAAGCCCCAAGATCAAAAATGAATTGTCCCACCCGCCCGTTTTCGTGCTATCTTCCTCATCTCAAACACCCGTTGGCAGGCCTGTTTTCAGCCCGCGTAGCGGGTGACCAGCATAAAGCCACGGGTGTAAGCCAGTGGAACGGTAACAAGACAAATCAAAGCCCGCGTAGCGGGCGGCAGCTCATATGCCGCGATCGTAAAGATCTCCGGGAGACCTTATGAAACTTCTCACACTGTTCTTTGTTTCTGTTTTTCTCGCATTCTCATTGCCAGCCGCTGCTCAGGACAAATGGCAAATAGCGGATAAGGCGACCGTTCGGCTTTCTCCTGCGGCCTTTCCACAATTGCCTAAGAATATTGCCGCATATCTTAGATCGCAAAATTGCACGATCCCGCAATCTTTTGGCGATTCAAAACCGCACAACGTCATTCGCGGACAATTTGAACGAGTTGGACAAAATGACTGGGCGGTTTTGTGTTCACGATCGCGTGTTTCGACGATCCTCGTGTTTTGGAAAGGCTCGACAAATTCTGTTGCCAGGATTTGTCGCTCCAAAGACTCCAGTTTTTTGCAAACTGTGGATGGTGATGGGACCGTCGGTTTCTCCCGTTCGATCAGCGTCGCCAGTAAACGTTACATCCTCGAACATTACCGCTCTTATGGCGGCCCAAAACCGCCGAAGTCCAACCACGCAGGCATCAATGACGCTTTCGTCGAAAAGGCGTCGGAAGTGCGATATTTCCATCGTAAAAAATGGTTATCTTTACAAGGAGCCGATTTATTCCGATCACCAACCCGCTTTCCATCGCGTAGCGATATCAAGGGGCGTCGCGTTAGCGACCGCATGAAATTGTCGCGTGAGATCATTCAACCGTCGCGAAGCGACGCGGACATTTCGGAAACCTGACCGTGGGTTTCTGGCCTGGCAAAACGCGGCCAGTGCTAAAGCCGTCACCCACGGCTACAATCAACCATCGCGATGCGATGAAGAACGAAATCGCATTTCCGACGATCAACGATCCACGATCAACCATCAACCCCAATTGTCCCACCCGCCCGTTTTCGTGCTATCTTCCTCATCTCAAACACCCGTTGGCAGGCCTGTTTTCAGCCCGCGTAGCGGGTGACCAGCATAAAGCCACGGGTGTGCGCCCGTGGAACGGTAACAAAACAAATCAAAGCCCGCGTAGCGGGCGGCAGCATTCGAGGATGAATTTATCGAGTTGTTAGAACTTCACGAGGTCGAATTTGACCGACGGTATTTGTGGACGTAACCGCTGTCACCCGCTACGCGGGCTTGTGTTTTAATATCCCGACTTCCACGGGCTTACGCCGCGTGACTTTATGCTTGAACCCGCTACGCGGGCACATTAAAATATAGCCCGACGATCAACCACCAACCCCAATTGTCCACCCGCCCGTTTTCGTGGTATCTTTCCCTCATCTCAAACACCCGAGCAAGCTCACACTTGTAATCACTCTTAAATTAACTAGAAAATAGATTCCAGTGACGGATGATAATAGAAAATCGATGGTTCGGGCCGGGTGGATCAGTGTGGGACTGGCGTCTTTTTCTGCGTGCCTCATCTTGTACCTTAAATGGAAATTTATCTTTTAATGGAAATACGGCAGGAAATATTTACCTGATGGCGATCATTTTGCAGTGTCGCCGCGTTGTTTTTCTCACTCGCTGCAATTAAAACCTGGCAAGCTTGGCTCGGATTCGCGATAGTGGTGCTGACGATCTGCCTTCGATTGTTCTTCGGCAGTTTGTTTGCTATAGCTTAGACTTTGCCCCCTTAGCTGTTACTTGACGAAAATATGCCCAGAGATTCTTTTATCGAAGCCGTAAAGCTACTTGCTGCGAAAAGAGTTGCTTTTACTTGCTCAAATCCAAATTGCCGAGCAATAACGACAGGTCCGCAAAGTGATCCAACAAAATCCGTAAATATCGGTGTTGCTGCTCATATTATCGCAGCTTCTCCAGGGGGGCCTCGATCCGATCAGACAGTTTCAGCGGAAGACCGAACTCATATAACGAATGCGATATGGCTATGTCAGAATTGCGCGAAGCTTATTGATAGCGATGTAAATAAATACACGACATCCCTGCTTCGCAAATGGAAGAAGAATGCTGAGGATTTGACCGAGAGAACAATTGGTATCGCCGCCGTGAGCCTAAATCAAAGCTACTCAAGCCTTTCAATCGAAGAAACCGATATTTTGATAGCAGCGAGCGAAAACGGCGAAATTCATTATTTTAATTTCAATGAAATTCCAGCGTACATATCGATCGGTAACAATAAATTTGAGGATAGCGAAGATCGGGCTTTTGCGGCTCTATATATCGATGCGTTGGAGTCCCTTTTGAGGCGAGGGTTGATAAAGCGTGAGGGCGAAAATTTATTTGAGTTGACTGGATCGGGATTTAAGCTTGCAAAAACTTTAGCTGAATCTCAATCACATACAAGGACGGATGAGAATAGCAGTCAAGATAAAATTGAGATCGACGTTACCATCGACCTCGATCCTGGCGAACACTGGAAACACAAATTCTCGTTAGCGAATAACTATGGAATCAGCTATGAGTTCGATAGCGATGATAAGTTTGATGTTCTAATTCTAGAACGGGAAGACTATTCACATTGGCGTAACGACGAGGAACTCGTCTATGAGCCAATTCTCATCGAGTCGAAAACTTACGTTTCCAATGAGTTCTGGCCCTCAGCCCCTGGAAGCTACGTAATAGTTGTTGAAAGCCATAATGAGGCACCAATCGAGGTTGATATCGAAATTTGCCTACTCGTGGAGGGTTAGTCCTAGCCACAATGCCAAAACTAGCCTACTGGAAGATAGACAATATGTATTACCTGATAGGATTGTGCATACTGACAGTTTCATTTTTCGGGTGTGCAACGCCGAGGAGTGTTCCACCTGAAACTAATAATGGTGTTCGTAAAGAAATCCTGGAAAGTCCGCCTTCTCCCAAAGGTGATGAACCGAGGCTGAATGATGAAAAGACTAAAAAGGTCACTCTCGGTGATTTTACGATGGAAATTCGCGATTCCATGAAGAAAGTCAAAGTGGTGCCTATTGATTCTAGTTTATGGAGATTCATAGATGGGGAAATGACAATTGCAATTGAGCAAGGAATCTATAATGATCCGTTGAAAAGGAGATATGGGGATCTGGATTATCTCGAGTTTCAGAAAGTGATCGACGGAGAGGAATGTAAGATCACTACGCTTAGATTTGCAGATACTTCGGAGCATACCGAGCCTGAAAAGCTTTATGCTGTGAATGCTAGATTTAATGAATCGCCGCGCGCCGGCGATCCGATCTCTATTTTTGTCACCTACAAGAATGCGGAATCAAGACAAATTGCGCTCGACATAATAGATTCTGTGAGGTTTTCCGTTAACCCGAAGGCACCGCCAGAGTGTGGGACCTGCAAATTCTAGTTGCATTTCGAATAAAAACCGATTTATAATTCGCACGCTTATTAGAGAAGAGCCGTTGGGTTGTTGGCGTTTCGAGGGAAACGGGTGACATGTGCGGTTGAGGCGATGGTCTCTTTGCCCTTTCTAATTAGCTTGGGATCGAGAGGTTCCTAGAGGGCAGTGCATCGGTTTTCTTTTCTCCTGACAAATTCTTACAACTTACGAAATTCTCCGAAAGGCGTTAACGAATTCCCCGTTCCGGGCGTTCGTCGGAATGGATCCCAACGCGGTGAACGTGCCAAAATACTCTCCTCGCACTCCGGCGCGCGAATTCACGTTGGTGCTCCTCTCGCGTCGGCCTTTCAGGCCGGAAATTTTGCCGAAATTTAGTTCGAACAAAGTGGCAAAGTAGTTTGAACAATCTCGGGTTTACGTGTGACCAATCCGACAAAGTAGTTCGACCAAACCCAGTAAACACGGGCATTTTGCTCAGATCGAAGGATTTTCGCGAAAATTTGGCTTCGAACAGTTTTTTCACGAAAATTTCCGCTCGTCAAAACAAAAAAAGACAGCCCTTTCGAGCTGCCTTTTTTTTGTCTGAGATCGACCTTGAGAGTTAGTCGTTGGTCCGGAGGAATCCAGTTGTTTGGACGTACTGGAAGAACGGCGTTCCAGGCGGCAGACGCGCCGGGTCGAGGAACGTGCTGTCGAACACCCAGTTACGAACCGGCGGGTTGTAAACTTCGTTACAGCATTTGAATGAACCGTTGGCGTTTCTTGAATTGAACAGATTGATCAGCGATCCCGAATAATCGAGACGCTGGCCGGACCAGTTTTCGAGGAAACGCTTGAAGTTGTGTACACCGCCGTTCAATCTAGGCGATATGCCGCCTTGATTCGGTGAACCCGAACGGCTGGCGATCGTATCACCGGCGATCATCGCAAATCGGATCGTAGTTGACTGGGCGATGCGGTTAGATTGATCGTACGGACTCGTGACCGGGCTCATAAAGCTTTGTCCGTCATTCCATGCGTTCGAGAGAATAGTGACGCCATCCGCAACGATCGAAGCAGGAATGTGTAGCGCCGTATCGAACGGATAATACTGGTTGAAAGGTGTGTTACCGGACGTCGGCGGCGAGGCGGCACTTGTTGCATTGTAGTTGCCGTCAACGTACATGTTGTTTTCGGTGGCAACGGTGAAACCTCTAGTATTTGCCGGAACCGCTGAATCATAGATCCCAGGCAAAGTCGTGCCGTTCGTCAATCGAACACCGCGGCGATAGTATTTATGATCGACAACGGAAGCGAAATCCGGCGGTGCGGCGTGCGAATACCTGGGAGCTTCACAGTCCGTTCCCGCTCCCGCGCATCCGGTGATATCCGTCCAGGGATAGGTTCCGCTGAAGTCCATGTATTTCGCCTGTAGCGATCCGTCGCGGTTTGTGTCTTCACCCAATTCCATCGAGCCATTGTTGCCGGGCGAACCGCCATAGATATCTTCCATGTCGTATTCGCCGTCGAAGTCAGCATCGCCCCGACGGTCGGAGATATAAAGCACGATGCCGTTCTCGTTAGGAATATCTGAGCTTACCAAGCCAACGCCACCTTTCGAAACAGCAAACTTGGTGTCAACCGGGAAAAGGCCGTTGAAATCGCCGCGTATAAAGCGTCTCATGTTGGCAACATCGATATCGATCATGCTCATGACGCCATTCATCGGCAGGCGGGCGAGATTTGAGTAATAGGTCGTGCTCCGCTCGTCGTAGTAGTAGCCTTCGCGGGCATCGAACATCTCGATCGGGAACGGAACGATAGCTCGATCTGCTGCGCTTCCGTCAATCTTGGCTAGCTTTAAATGGTAACCAACATTTTCGGTATATGTCGTATCCGCAGTTAACGGCGTAGATTGTGTACGCTCTAAACCACCCTCTGAGTTCGTTGTCGTCCCGCAACTCGGGAGAGTTGCCGGGTTCGTTAGTGCAGGTAATGCGGCGGTGTCCTTACACCCGTTTTGAATATTCGCCTGTGTCGCCCCGCTAAATCGCTGAACGACGGTGAATCCCGGATCGTAATTGGAATTCACGCCGGTTCCAATATTCACGTTCGTCGTATATTTATCAGGGGTCGTACTCGGCGTCGGGATCGGTTTGCCGGGAATCAGGAACCGCTGAAGTTTGATAACGGACCGGCTGTCGATGCCGTTTGACGCGGGCGTTTGTGGTGTCGTCGGCGTCAAAGAGGTCGGAGCGACGGTGCCATCATACATCGAGGTCATCGTTCCCTGGGCGTATCGGTTATCCGTTATCTTGAATTCAACCGTGGAGCCATTCAAAATTTGGGTCGCGGGTTCCGTCACGCCAAGGCTTAGGAAATCCTCTGTAATGTCGCGGGTAATGACAGCCCCGTCGCCCGGATTCGTCGTTACGGTCTCGACCTTGATCCAGACCTCGCGGCATGCCGCGGTGGGCTGTGAACAGCCCCCCGTATAAAAGCGTTCGCCATTAACGCGAGTGCTCACGTACGGATCAGTGGTGAAATTTGTGTCGGCTACGAGCTTCTTCATCGGTTTTGGCTGATAGCCGCGAACACGATCCGGAGTAGCTGTCGGCGTCGGAGCGACTGTCGGCTCCGTCGGCATCCCGTCAGGGCGGCCATCGAGGCGAATACCGCATTTTGAGGCAGTCGTTGTCGCGATCGGCGTTATGCCGGTACCAGATGCACAGCCCGGCAGTTTTGCCTGACTATCGGCAAGTGTTATGCGGATTCCGGTTTTGTTAGTAAATCTCTCGCTTCGCAGAATGCTGTTGTCCGTAGATGCAGCTGTGACGGGGCCAAGCGTGCCGCCGATGTTTGCAAGGTCTCCGCCGCTGGAGCTTGCTATCTCTTTTCCGCGCCGGAGCATTTCAACGAGATCTGTGTTAGCACCGACGTTCAGCGGAAGCTTGAGGGTCGGGGTGTTTGCCAAAAGATTGCCGTCAAAGACAGACGACTGTGTTAAGAAACTCGTATTCAAGCGGCTGGGCGGCAGATCGGTATTAGGAGTCTGAGCCGGAACCGGCACTGCCGGTGGATACTGAAATATGTTATTTGCCGCACCTTCGGTTGTATTCAGGACACTTCCCATCGTCGGCAGCAATTGAACGAAAGTACCCGATGCATTCTTGATCCAGGTCTGGCTGTTAGCTGAGTCGCCGGTATCCCAGTTTCTCCAAGCCTGCGTCACGATCTGGTCTGCGGCCGTAACCCGTGAATCGAAATAAACGCCTTCGGAACCCGGCGAAATAAAGAAATTTCCGTTCGAATGCACGCGGCCTCCAAAACTGAATCGCGGAGGACGGAAAAGCTCAAGGTCATCGTTATAGAAAATACCGAACTGGAAGATCGGGATTCGATTATTAAGCACGTTTCGCGTCAGCTGCACCTGCGTACCGATGGGGTTCGCGGTTGTTCCGTTATTGCTCGTTGCAGTAGTTCGGAGCCGCCAGTTATCCTGGATCGCGATCAGGCCCGTATACGGCCCGCCGGTCAGCGTTTTTACATTACTCGAATCGATCTGGTCGAGTTCCTGGAAAAATGTAAAATTAGTGAGCCCAGACACAGCCCCATTGCGCACGTTGTTCAGGTCAGCGGTCGTAGGGTTAAGTTTGACTTCAAAAACCTTGTTGAAGTTCCGGGTCATCGTTTCGAGACTTCCCTGCGCGGCGTAGAATGTTCGCCCCTCGGAGGTCTCATTGCCGGTAGCCGCTGCTTCCGCAGAAGATCTGGACATCGCTAACGCGACGAAAACGCCGATCAGCGCGAGTATGAACAGGGCAATTATGATTGCCGAGCCTTTTTCACCGCGATCAACAACATTGCCTTCAGCATGAACGTTTTCAACACTTGTTCCCTTCATCTTCTTATACTCCATCCTGACTTTAGCTTGCGTCGTATCCCAAATTTCTTGTGCTTACAGTAGTAGTCATCGATTCTGTGTATGGCTGCCCGTTCGAATTCTTCTCAACTGACCGAACATTGACAGTGAATCTGATCTGCCGGACGGCAGCTAGATTTGATTGCGTATCGTCAGCGGTTCCTGCCGTGCCGTCGGGCCCGGCACTCGGGTTATCCGTTATGGAACCGTTGTCCATGATGTACTGGATCTGAAAGTTTTCGACATTGTAGACCAGCGGCTCATCAACAAACGCGACCGCCGGAGTAATATTTGCGTATTCGCGGCGGTTCAGAATTCCGTCAGCTGTCACGAAATAAGTGACCATTCGTACACTGTATGCTCGCCGGCGTACTGATCGCCCTGAGCGGTCCTGTGGTTCCGGTTTGGTTAAACCCAAGCAGATCACCATTTGAGAACTGTATCTTGTTAGTACCGCTCAACGCGGTTGAAAGCCCGAGAGTCGATCCGGTGTTTCCAATGACGATGTAGACATCGTTCACGCGGCACGCTGCATTGCTACCCGATATCGGCACGATCTCGTCGATACCTCCGGTAGTTGTGGTCGCCGCATTAATATTCAGAGGCTGCGAGACGCCGCTTATTACGTTGAATGTGTTGTCCTTATAAAGAAAGGTAACCTGGTCCGTCCTCGTATTTGCGGTCGTCGCGAACGTACTCAGGGTGATGTTATTCCCTGCGATCACCGGCGGAACCGTGTCGCGGCTGGTGTCAAAATCGTTCGGCACCCCAAGGGCGGTCGAGATCCTGTTATCGGGCAGCACAACGGTGCTCGCCGAAGGGTAGCCAAATCCGGCGTTAAAGGCGTCTCTCGAGATCTGGCTGAGAGCGATACGAACGTTTTTCGCCAGCTGAACTTCTTCGGTAACGGCGGACCGGCTCTGTTGCGCCGTCCTTAGAAGCCCCCAAACGGCTGCTGAAACGACAAGGAAGATCACCATCGAAACCAGCAACTCAAGCAGCGAAAAGCCGCTCTCGGGAGTAGCTTTTGCAGGTACAGATCTTGTTTCCACTTGAACTTTCATAGGACTCTTTTATAGCTAGTTGACCACCGCGTAATCGGTTAGAACGGTCTGAACGACTTCCTGCCGCTGCAAGCCTCCGACGTTGTAAGTTACCGTGACTTGAACAGTTCGGATCCGGACCGGTGAATTCCCAGCCGGAGAGCAAATAACCGGCGACGGCCTGTCCGGGTCACAAACATCCGTAATGACTATCCTTCGCCGAAGTTGGCTGACAGTTGCACCCGTATCATCGGCAGTACCGATAACCTGATCCGGTCCTGCATCGAGTCGAACCGGCTGAAATCCGACGGCAAATATTCCCTGTGCAACGCCGGTGGCCGGATCTGGGTTGCTGCCTATGTTTCCGACGGCCGACCAACCCAGCCTCGTTGGATCGGTTTCCTTAACCGCCATTATCGACTCAAGCGTGGAGGTTGCGATCTGTTTCGCAAGCAATTGCTGTTCGTGTCCGCTCGCTTGTACCACTGACCAGGAGATCGCCGCTAACATGGCAAGGATCCCGAACATCAGAATGACCAGAGCGATCATTACATCGATGTAAGAGAATCCGTTTTCAGATTTGATATTCATAGTGCCAATCCTGCTCATTATTGATTTGCGACGAAATTCGTCCCGTCGTGTTTCCAGTACCTGATCGCTCCGCTGCCGCCAAAGATCGTAATCGCGCGTACTTCAGCTTTGCTTCGCGGCGTTGTGCTTCCCGGGAGATCGGCGGCCAAGAGTAGATATTTGCGTTTATCGGTACATTGGCGGCATTTACTACCGAACCGTCACTACGAAAGCGAGCCGCCCAGACCGAATGTCCGGTAACGGTCACAGTCCCTGCCAGATGGCCCAGGGTATCCGTCGAAGCGGCAAGATCATTGTAATTTGGAGGATTCGGCTTCGAGATCGTCGCCGGAATGATGTCCATTCGAACATCCTTGGTCATTTCCAGGGGGAGCTTTTTGATCTGGGTATCTGCAGCTCCGCCGTTCTCGTCGATGATTAAAGCTGCGTTATCCGTAAAATCGATCTCAAACCTTATCGTGCGCCGCCGGTTGAGCGCGAGCTGGCCCGCTTCGCGCATCATATCTATCACCTTAAGGGCTTGATCCTCAGACTTATATGCTTTCTTGTAATTGACGATATACGGTAAGGAGATAACGCTCATTATCGCAATGATGCCGAGAACCACCAATAGTTCCGTCATGGAGAATCCGGAATTGTCCCGACCCGCCTTATGAAGTCGATTTCTCATAAGTCTTGTGCTTTCGCTCTTACTAACTGGTTACGCCAATACGGTAAAGTATGAGGGCGCTAATAAGGAAAAGTTGGAATGCACAACACATTCCAAAAAGATTTTACAATGTTTTACGTTCAAAATGCAATAGGATTGAGTTGCTTTTCTTTGGTTCGGATTTCGGGTAGAATTGCGGCAGATTTTCTGGAAGAGATCTAAGATCAATTTGCTGTTAAATGACTGACAAGACACCCGTTTCCAAGAAAGGACTCTCAGCCGATTGGCTTTTACAGGGTGCCTTGACAAGAATCGGGGACACAGTCGACAAGTTCACGGGGCGGCGTTGGACACCGTCAAGCAGTCTCGCAACCAGCGAACTCGTCGAGCGGATGAAAAAACTCCTCGACTCGGAAGTGAAGGGCGTTCTGGGGAAAGGATCTATTGTTCCTCACAACATCACGTTAAAGGTCCACTGGGATAAATTCGCAACGGATGCTGATGACACGTTGCTAAAACTGGAAAACGAGCTTCTCACCGCAGCGGCCGACCACATCAACGACAAGCTTTACTACACATTTGCTCCATTATCTGTTGAGGTCAAACCTGACTACTTTACGGAAGGCGTCAAGCTCTTTGTCAGCTTCGACAAGTTTTCCGATGAAGATCACGAGGCGGAACTGAACGTCACGATCCCGTCGATAAAACTTGGGGATGCCAAGCCACACGCCGAGTTGATCGAGAAAGAACGGGAAGGAGCCGTCTTCGTCGCTCATTTTGAGTTGAACGGAACTCCGCGTGACCGTCGCATTACATTTCCGTCCAACGGCCGTCTCTCGGTCGGACGTACCGTCTCAAACGACCTGACGATAGATGATGTCAGTGTATCTAAGATCCATGCATCGCTTGTAATAGATAGCGATGACAATCTCTCGGTCGCTGACACCGGCTCGACAAACGGAACTTTCGTGAATGGCGAGCGTATCCCGTACGGAAAGGCGTTGAGATTGAAGGCGGAGGATCGCGTTAAGTTTGGGATGGTGGACGTGGTATTTGAAAAGATCCCTTCCGAATCCGGAAACACAAGTGAACTTTCTCAGCGATTTTCGCAGGAGAACACGATCGAGATCGACGGGCTTAAATTCACTGGTAAAGTGTCGGCGGAAGCAAAAATAGCGGCTCAAGATCCGCCCGAGAAAAACGGTAGAGATCGATCCGATGAAAACGTTCATAGATCCGGCCCTCGAGAGGACACCAAATGACAGTGTTTCTTCTTTCCCTGATCGACTGGAACCAATGGAAGCCCGAAAATCTGTTTGGCGGCCAGGTGCTTGAACGCACGCCTGCCGGACTTTCGATCGTCTACATCATTGCGGTCGGGATATTGATCGGGTTTCTTGTCATTACTTTCTTTGATAACTTTCGTCGTCACATACCAGTTGCAGAGCTTGAACTTCCGAAGGAAGTAAACGCCGCCTCACCCAAACGCTTACAAATCGAAGCCTGCGGATCTGGCAGGTATTCTTCGTGGTAGCAGCTCTTTTTGTATTTGGATTTCAGGTCTATTGGACGTACTTTGCGGACGAATCGAATGAACAGTTCCAGGCGTTAAGCTATAAAGATCTGCGAAATAGGCGTGCCACGGCCGCGAGCCTCCGCGGTTGGATGCTCGATCGGACCGGGAAACTCTCCAGTACTCTCGCATACTACAAAGTCGATAAGGACGGCGACATTATCCGCGGGTTCGCTCTCGAGAAAGAGATGGCTCACCTTCTTGGGAACGGAACGCGGCACGCCAGGCCTCGAGCGAACTCTTTGTAAGCGACAGGCGGATCCAATGCCGGAATCATGGGAAGTTTTAACTAAGATCAAGAAACCGGAGGAAGAACAAAAAGACGTCAGGGTCACGATCGACCGCGATCTGCAATCATATCTGGCCACTCAGCTTGAGGGCAAAAAAGGAGCGATCGTCGTCCTAAATCCGCAAACCGGTGACCTGCTTGCAATGTACTCGAATCCGTCATTCAATATCGACGAAGCCCAGACCCTTGAAAATTATCTTAAATTAGAGGGAAACAAGCGGGATAAACCGCTGTTAAACAGGGCAACTAGGGAGTTTTATGCTCCCGGCTCGACATTTAAGACATTCACGACGATTTCGGCTTTTCGGGCGAACAAGCAGAATGCTGTCTTCCCTAGTTACGCTGAGGGCTTTAAGCCCAACAAGGGTTCGCGGCCGATCGTCGATGCAACTCAAAAACTTGGCCCTGACGGTTCGGTTGGTGGAGCTTGCGACGGCGGGTGTCAAGAAAGGACATCAGTATTTGCTTGCTGGTATCAAGTAATCATTTTTCCCGCCCAACTGGCTATCGAACTTGGCCGCGAACGTTTGCGGAAACGGCTTTGCTGGTTGGCATCGCTCCCGGGTCGATTCACCCGACGAGGCTCTTTATCTCGCTTTTTCCCAAACATCTGGAATACGAGCAACCTTTAAATATATTTGGAGCTCTAGTCCACAGCAATCGACCATTGTGACGGGGAAAAGAGATTTCCTTGTACGATCTTTGAATCGGAAGGAATGGGGCAGGGTTACGCGGGCCAAATGACACCATTTCCAGATGGCGTTGATAGCTTGATCCCCGCAAATATGGAAGGAAAACTAATGAAACCGCGGATCGAAGCGGACCAACCGCCGCAAGTATTTGGCCAGGTCATTTCGCCCCAGCAGGCGGCTGCGATCCGCGACATTATGCTTGACGGTTACCGAGGAGCCGGGCGGAACAGGGACTGCTATTTCAGCAAAGCTAGCCGGCACCGGGATACGAACCGGCGGTAAAACTGGTACAGCGGAAAAACTTGCTCCTGATTATGACGCTGCGGGAAACCTCAAGACCGAAAACGTCGAAGAAAGAATGTAAACGGCCAAGTGGGAAGATTATTTTGTACCGCAGATGATACGTGAACGGACTGACAGCTGGTTCATAACGATCGCACCACTGGAAAGACTGACGCCGCTATCTCGGTTGTTGTCGAAGGTGGTGGTTTGGGGGCCAGAACAGCAGCTCCGATCGCCGCAATGTAATTTTAGGCTCGAGAACTTGGCCTGCTGGGCGATCAATATAAGCCAAAGCCTCCTGCGGCACAGCCAGCGAAAAAGAAAAATAGTTTGCCTCTATAAATGAAAAACAGAACATCATCACATTTTTCATTCTTGCTCTGATCGCCCTGGTGACCGCTATTGGCCATTACTCTATTTATTATGGGCATTGATCCGCGGCTACGACGTCTACGATCACAGCTCAACGCAATATATCTTTCTTTCTTTATTTCTCGCAGTTCTGCCTATTTTCTTAAAAAAGCGATTTATTAAGTTTGAAGGTAATTGGACCCTGTACACATCCGGGCTGTGCCGCTTTTTCGATCGGACTGACAGTCCAGTATCGAATTTTCAGCGATCCCGAATACACCTCGCGGAAAGACAAAGCCGAGGCTCGACAGCAAAGATCAAGGTTCTCCAGATGCATTACATTCAGGAGAAATTATTCAGCCGAGAAAAAGCAGATAATGGGATTGCCGCCAACGCCGCCATCGCCGGTTGATCTCGAAGCAGAAAAACCAACGCCAGTTTTTCCGAAACGTAGCCGCCGGAGTCTATCTTTCCGGCCG